>NZ_JBFRHM010000002.1:0-3244 GCF_056337105.1 Pseudomonas sp. S1_E05 | reverse complement strand
GGGCTAGCGAAGGTGTGGATATCGTGCATGGCAAGGCACGGGAGATGGACATCGAATACGCGCTCTCCAACGGTTTTGGTTTTGGCGGGGTCAATGCCAGTGTATTGTTCAAACGCTGGCAGGATTAATCCTGAGAGTGTTTGAGGTGACACCGGGTGACGTCGAGAATCCGTTGGGCCAGTTCGGGATTCTCGACACTGCGAGACAGCAGCAGCGCTCCGACCAGCGTAGACATGATAACAATGCTCTGATCGGCAGCATCTGCACTCGCCAAGCTGCCTCGTATTTGTTCCAGCCTTGCTTTCAGCACGGTATCAGAGGTCGAGCTTGGCCGTCCGCGCAGACCAAGTTCCGAGGACATGGTCGGTAGAGGGCAGCCCTGATCAGGCGAAGTCTGATGCCACTCAGACAGGTAGCTGTCGATGAACGCTTCAAGAGGGCGGTCCTGAGCAAACAAAACGGCGCAATGCGCATCCAGTTCTTCTCCGGCTGCCTGCAAGGCTTTCTCCACCAGTTCGTCCTTGGAATTGAAGTGCGAATAGAAACCGCCGTGAGTCAACCCTAGAGCTTTCATCAGCGGTTGCAGGCCAGTCGCGCCTATCCCGTCCCGGCGAAATCGCGCTGATGCTTCCTTGATAATGCGTTCATGTGTTTGGGCTTTATGATCCTGCGAGTAACGCATTTTTAATCTCCGCAACTATGCGCCATCTTAACCAATGAAAATAAGATGGTGACTGTACTTCTATTTCTAAAAAGCATTCAGATGCTTGCAGCGCATTTCTGGTGCTTTTAAAAGGCTGGAACGAAGAGTGTGCAGCTCGTCAGCGGACGATTGTGTCGGACCTGTCATATATTCGAGTTGCAAAGCTATCATTGCAAGCCAAACGCTGCGTTTGCCAGTTCATTCGGATGATCGAGGCGCTTGAGGTTACCGAACTCGCCCGGGAGCGCGAGGGCTGGTGTCCTGTTGGCACTCGCAGTCTGGTTTTTCATCAGCAGAGTGTCGGCTGGTTGCGCAGTTCATTGCGATTCGAAGTGTCCATTTACAGCGGTTACACATCGAAAGTGCCTGCCGGTCATATGAGCGAGCGCGATGACATTTCGTTATTCGGCAATTCTCAGGCGTCATGGATGAGTCTGGGTGTGGACAAGCACGAGCACTCCGGCTTCTGCTGATTGATCTTGAGGCCCCCCTGAATAGGGGTTCCCCCGAATCGGTTTATCCCGCGTCTTCAAATGGCTAGGTCGTGAACCGATATCGCTGGTACGGATGCTCGCGCAGGCGTCACGGGGTCCTCATACCGGGCGGTTGCCCGCCAAGCGTCCAGCCACCTCGAATGGAAGGCAGCCTACAATAACCCGCATACGCTGCGAGAAATGCAAGGCACGACAATTAGTAAGCGCGCATTGAATACCCCACTTCTGGCGATGAGCATGAATCCAATACCACAGAACAGCATGGCGAAATCAGAGATCGCTTGCCGCCTTCGTGCCCCGGTAAAATCCCAATAAGCATCAGTCTCCCATTGATCGCCACCACGATCCAATCGGCATAAAATGCCCAGCCGTCCAGATGCATAAGCACATTCGCCTTGAGCGGGAAGGTGATGTTCGTGCCACGTTTCGCGACATCCGGATAGATTGCTCGCGTTTCGGCTGTGGAGATCGGCTTGTTCGGCATCAGGCTACGAGGGACAAAAGCCAAGAGTGCGTCCTCAGCCGCATAGGCACCGGGCTCAACATCGTGGTTTTTAATCGCGAGTAGAACGTCTTCTGAAATGAATGCGGCGTTGAAATTCAGGTCCTCATAGCTGTCTGTCGGTGCAACCTCAACAGGTTTCTCGGTAACCGTTTTGCCGTGTACTACAACCTTGCCGTAATCATCTGGTGCGCGCATATCTGTAATGAGGACGAACGACGTTCCGACTGATGCAATCGCGAGGCTCGAAGCGATCAAAAACTTCACGAGGCCTACGCGTTGGAACATCAGTAATACGATGAACATGAGTGCGAAAAGGATCAGTATCCCACGGCCTCCACTGAAGGATACGATGAGGATGCTCACCATCAGGATCGCACCGTTCTTTTTAGTGACGCCGCCGAAATACATGTCCATCAGCTGGAGGAACAAAGCTGAGTACATCGCGAGAATCATCCATGCGCCGCCGTCGGTAGCCTTGAAGTTATAGGTCTGGTATTCCTGAAGAACGTATTCCGGAGAAAGCGTCCCAAGGACGCGATAAATACTAAGCGCCATCAGACTGATAATTCCGACCACAATCAACATAAGAGTCAGTGTCGACAGAGGTTTACGCGTTGGGGTGAACTCATCGAAGTCGCCAAGACGTCGCACTACGAAAACGCCCAGGACAGCGACGATCAGCGCGCCAATTGTGTCTATGACTGCCGCTCCATTCGCATAGGCGGACGTAAGGAGAGGGTATTTCTCTGAGTCCAGATATCGCCCGATGAAAAGGATCTGATAGGCGACATAGCATCCCAGCGGTCCCACACATATCAGGGCAGCCTTCTTGGTTTTGTCGTTGAATAGGCTCATCCGTCATTATGTCCTGTTGGCAAGCATTTTCTGAACTTCAATCAGTAAAGCATGCGCTGGTGATCACGCAGAAAAATTGGTGAGCGATCAGTTTCGAATGCTTTGACGAAGCCATACATCAGCCACGCAAGTGTAAGAAGACCGGCGAGTGCGCCCGTTTTCCGGGGCCACATCCATCTGAATATGAGGGACACATTCCTGCAACTTTTGTGGTCAAGCCACCTTCGCCCACCAGATTTGGATAGGTTACGTTCAGACCTACATTAAGCATACAGGTTGCATCCGCGATCACCTGCGATTTCAGATCCGCGGCTGGCGCGATTTCTCGCCCTACGGACTCGCTCGATGACGACGCGTTGCTGGGAGACTCTGACGCATACGCTTGGATTCAAATGGGAGTAAACATCAGATTGGACCTTTCACAGGCGCAACGAACGGTAATTTGTTCACTCAGTTGGCGCAATGAATAGCAGTGATTGTGTTGCCGGTTGCGTTGATTGAATATCTTTATATCGAACGACTTTGTTTCATTGTTGCATTCGATCTTGATAGTAAAGGAGTAAGGCAAGAAGGGTCTTTTATTTTAGTCCGGACGAAGAATTAATTTTTGCTCTGTTAGTAGTTGGTTGGCCAGGTTAATCGATGGCAAGGTGCCGGAGAGGGGCTGTACCAGGATAACTTCGACAG